>CAKAFB010000001.1:2065000-2082733 GCA_916438405.1 Streptococcus cristatus
CATTGCGGCTTCCTTACTTCACAATCCCAAGGTTCTCTTTTTAGATGAGCCGACCATTGGGTTGGACGTTTCGGTCAAGGACAATATTCGCCGAGCTATCACTCAGATTAATCAAGAGGAAGAGACCACCATTCTCTTGACCACTCACGACCTGAGCGACATTGAGCAACTCTGTGATCGAATTTTTATGATTGACAAGGGGCAGGAGATTTTTGATGGAACGGTTAGTCAGCTCAAGGAAACCTTTGGAAAGATGAAGACTATCTCCTTTGTACTAGTACCAGGTCAAAGTCATCTCCCTTCTCACTATGAAGGTTTACCTGATATGACCATTGATAGACAAGGAAACAGTCTCAATATTGAATTCGATAGTTCCCGCTACCAGTCGGCCGATATTATCAAGCAAACCCTGTCTGATTTTGAAATTCGCGATTTGAAGATGTTGGATACGGATATCGAGGATATTATCCGTCGCTTCTACCGAAAGGAGCTCTAAGATGGTCAAATTGTGGAGACGTTATAAACCCTTTATCAATGCAGGTGTTCAGGAGTTGATTACCTATCGAGTCAACTTTATTCTTTATCGGATTGGCGATGTCATGGGGGCCTTTGTTGAGTTTTATCTCTGGAAGGCAGTCTTTGATTCCTCGCAGGAGTCCTTGATTCAAGGCTTCAGCATGGCAGATATCACCCTCTACATCATCATGAGTTTTGTGACCAATCTTTTGACTAGGTCGGATTCTTCTTTTATGATTGGGGAGGAGGTCAAGGATGGCTCCATTATCATGCGCTTGCTGCGACCAGTGCATTTTGCGGCCTCATATCTCTTCACCGAGCTTGGTTCCAAGTGGTTGATTTTTATCTCTGTTGGACTGCCATTTTTAAGTGTTATTGTCTTGCTGAAAATTCTTTCTGGGGAAGGTATTGTAGAAGTGCTGGGACTAACTGTCCTTTATCTCTTTAGCTTGACGCTAGCCTATCTGATTAACTTTTTCTTTAATATCTGCTTTGGATTTTCAGCCTTTGTGTTTAAAAATTTATGGGGCTCTAATCTGCTTAAGAATTCTCTGATTGACTTTATGTCTGGGAGTTTGATTCCCTTGGCTTTCTTTCCAAAGATCGTATCAGATATTCTGTCCTTCTTGCCTTTTTCATCCTTGATTTATACTCCAGTTATGATTGTTGTTGGAAAATACGATGCCAATCAGATTCTTCAAGCTATCTTGCTACAGGTTTTCTGGCTCATAGTGATGGTGGGCTTGTCTCAGTTGATTTGGAAACGAGTCCAGTCATTCATCACCATTCAGGGAGGTTAGTATGAAAAAATATCAACGCATGCACCTGATTTTTATCAGACAATACATCAAGCAAATCATGGAATACAAGGTTGATTTTGTGGTTGGTGTTTTAGGTGTCTTTCTGACCCAAGGTTTGAACCTCTTGTTTCTCAATGTACTCTTTCAACATATCCCCTCGCTTGAAGGCTGGACCTTTCAAGAAATAGCCTTTATCTATGGTTTTTCCTTGATTCCCAAGGGATTGGACCATCTCTTTTTTGACAATCTCTGGGCACTAGGGCAGCGCTTGGTGCGAAAGGGAGAATTTGATAAGTATCTGACTCGTCCTATCAATCCGCTCTTCCACATCCTAGTCGAGACCTTTCAGATTGATGCCTTGGGCGAGCTCTTGGTCGGTGGCATTTTACTAGGGACAACAGTATCAAGCATTGCTTGGACTCTTCCCAAATTCCTGCTTTTCCTAGTCTGTATTCCTTTTGCGACCTTGATCTATACTTCCTTGAAAATCGCGACTGCCAGCATCGCTTTTTGGACTAAGCAGTCAGGCGCCATGATTTATATTTTCTATATGTTTAATGATTTTGCTAAGTACCCGATTTCCATTTATAATTCAGCTCTTCGTTGGTTGATTAGCTTTATCGTGCCTTTCGCCTTTACAGCCTACTATCCAGCTAGCTATTTCTTGCAGGACAAGGATGGGCTCTTTAATATCGGTGGTTTGATGCTGATTTCCCTTGTCTTCTTTTTCATTTCCTTGAAACTATGGGACAGGGGCTTAGATGCCTACGAAAGTGCGGGTTCGTAAGGGGAATATATAAAGTGTGAGATTTATATAGAAAGTCTATGAATAAGAGATCAATTAGATACAGTATAAGGACAAGGTATTCTGCCTTGTCTTTTCTAATATATTTTAAGGTATCTATCTTTCAAATTTTTTCTTTTGGAATGAATAAAGTATACTTATCTTGCTAAAATGGTAGAATAGATTTAAGATTTGGTAAGAAGGAGAGCCTAATGAAATTGAGATTGGAAAATAAAGAATCTGAACGTGTCCAAGAACTTGGAAATTTAATCCGAGCCTATAATCGCTCTAAAAGGGAAGCTTCAACAAGTGAGCCTCTCAATATCTTTGTCGAAGATGAGGATGGAAATTTAATGGGAGGTCTGGTGGCCTAGACGTTTGGCTATTGGCTGGAAATTGAGTATTTATATGTGAGTGAGGCTTTACGAGGGCAAGGGCTTGGCTCGGATATTTTGCAAAGGGCAGAAGAGGAAGCTCGTGACAGGAAGTGTAAGTATTCATTTGTGGATACCTTTCATTTTCAAGCGCCAGATTTTTATAAGAAGCATGGCTATGAGGAAGTGTTTAGATTAAAAGAATATCCCTATACAGGTGAGAGATACTATTATACGAAAGAGTTATAATTTATCAAAGGATAGATAGCAGATTTCTACCTGACAAATGTAGCGATTTTTGGTATAATATCATGAGGTGATTTTATGGCAAATTTGAATAGATATAAGTTTACATTTGGAAACAAAACCTTAACTTTAACAACAGAACACGATAATCTTTTTATGGAAGAAGTGGAGCGGGTTGCCAAGGAAAAATATAAGGCCATTAAAGAGCAGATGCCTGCGGCAGATGATGAAGTCTTGGCCATTTTGCTGGCGATTAATAGTTTATCTACCCAGCTCAGTCGCGAGATTGAGTTTGATGATAAGGAAAAAGAATTGGAAGGCCTTCGTCACAAAATGCTTAGCGAATTAAGAGAAAAGTCAGCTAATACAGGGGAAAGATAGTGTTTGCAATTATTATTTTACTAATATTAGCTTGGAGCTTTTATATTGGCTACTCGCGTGGGATTGTTCTGCAGGGTTATTATGCTGCTATGACGATTGTATCCATGCTGGTGGCTGGAGCTCTATATCAGGACTTGGCTAAGTCTATCAGCTTGTGGGTGCCCTATGCTAGCGCTATTAAAGGTAGCTCGACTTATTTCTTTGCAAGTTCTCAACTTTTCCATTTGGATAAGGTTTTTTATGCGGGGCTGGCTTATCTTCTTGTTTTCAGTCTTGTTTATATAGTAGGCCGCTTTTTGGGGATTTTTGTAAATTTAATTCCCTATCCGAATAAGTGGGATACCAAAGTTTTTAATATGGTTAGTGGGGCTATTGCGGTCTTCATCTCACTCTTTGTCATCGAGATGGGACTGACTATTTTAGCTACTGTGCCCATGTCCTTTATCCAAGAACGTTTAAATTCGAGTTTGCTGATTCGATTTATTATTAATCATACGCCTGTAACTTCATCCATTTTACATGACCTTTGGGTCACAAAAATTATCGGATAATTAAGACTCAGTTGCTCTGTAGCTGAGTTTCTTTTTCAGTTTAAATTATATAGAAATAGAATGAACATGATGAATCATAAAATTTTAGAAACTTTGGAATTTGATAAAATTAAGGAGCTTTTTTCTCCCTATCTGCTGACTGAGCTGGGAGAGTTGGAGTTGAAGCAGCTCCAGCCAAACAGCAAAAAAGAATCAATTGCTGCTGCTTTTTTGGAGATGTCCGATATGCGGCAGATTTTTGTGCAGCATCCGCACTTTAGTTTGGGAGCCATTCAGGATATTAGGGGCTTGACCAAGCGCCTAGAGCTGGATAGCGACTTGAATATCGAGGAGTTTTTAGCTCTCAAGCGGGTCTTGGCTGTGACACATGAGTTGGTATCTTTCTACGAGGACTTGGAAAATGTCCAATTGGAGCGTTTGGATCGTCTTTTTAACAATCTAGTAGAGTTTCCTAGTATTCAGGGAAGCCTGCAAGCTATCAATGATGGGGGCTTTCTCGAAAGTTTTGCTAGTGAAGAGTTGAGTCGTATTCGCCGGAGAATCCAAGAAAATGAAGTTCAGGTTCGAGATATTCTGCAAGAAATTCTCAAAACCAAGGGTGATATGTTGGCAGACCAAGTGGTGGCCAGCCGGAACGGCCGCAATGTACTACCTGTGAAAAATACCTACCGTAACCGTATTGCGGGTGTCGTTCACGATATTTCAGCCAGCGGGAGTACGGTTTACATTGAGCCGCGGGCGGTGGTCAATCTCAATGAAGAGATTGCTAGCAGTCGGGCGGACGAGCGCTATGAAATTCAGAGGATTTTGCAGGCTATGTCGGATATGATACGGCCTCATGCGGCTGAAATTGCAAATAATGCTTGGATTATCGGACATCTGGATCTGGTGCGTGCCAAGGTCCGCTTCATGCAGGAGACGGGAGCGGTGGTGCCAGACCTGTCGGAAGAGCAGGACATCCAACTGCTCAGTATTCGCCATCCCTTGATTGAAAATGCAGTGGCTAATGACCTGCATTTCGGGCCAGACCTGACAGAGATTGTCATTACCGGGCTAATACGGGTGGTAAGACCATCATGCTGAAGACCTTGGGCTTGGCTCAGATCATGGCCCAGTCAGGTCTGCCGATTTTGGCGGACAAGGAGAGCCGCGTCGGGATTTTCAGTCAGATTTTTGCAGACATTGGTGATGAGCAGTCCATTGAGCAGAGCCTATCGACTTTCTCCAGTCACATGACTAATATCGTCTCTATTTTAGAGCAGGTTGATAGCGAGAGTTTGGTCCTGCTGGATGAGCTGGGAGCTGGGACTGACCCGCAGGAGGGAGCAGCTCTGGCTATTGCTATCTTGGAAGACTTGCGGCTAAGGCAGATTAAAACCATGGCGACGACCCACTATCCTGAGCTCAAAGCCTATGGGATTGAGACGGACTGGGTGGAAAATGCCAGCATGGAATTTGATACAGATAGTTTGCGGCCGACCTATCGCTTTATGCAGGGAGTACCTGGCCGCTCCAATGCCTTTGAAATTGCTCGGCGTTTGGGCTTGTCGGAAGTTATCGTTAGCCACGCCCAAGAGCAGACCGATACAGACAGTGATGTCAATCGGATCATTGAGCGCCTGGAAGAGCAGACGTTGGAAAGCCGCAAGCGCTTGGATAATATCCGCGAGGTGGAGCAGGAAAATCTCAAATTTAACCGAGCTCTCAAAAAACTTTACAATGAGTTTAACCGAGAAAAGGAAACCGAGCTCAATAAGGCACGCTTGGAAGCCCAGGAAATCGTGGATATGGCGTTAGCGGAAAGCGAGAGCATTCTCAAAAATCTCCATGCTAAGTCCAGTCTCAAACCGCATGAGATTATCGAAGCCAAGGCTCAGCTTAAAAAGTTAGCACCAGAAACGGTTGATTTATCAAAGAATAAGGTGCTCAAGCAGGCTAAGAAAAATCGGGCGCCCAAGGTGGGAGATGATATCCTAGTCACCAGCTATGGTCAGCGGGGAACCTTGGTCAAGCAGCTCAAGGACGGCCGTTGGGAAGCTCAGGTCGGTCTTATCAAGATGACTCTAGAAGAGCAGGAATTTAATCTTCTCAAGGCTGAAAAGGAGCAGCAGCCTAAGCGTAAGCAAGTCAATGTGGTCAAGCGAACCAATACCAATGGTCCAAGAGCCAGATTAGATCTGCGTGGCAAGCGCTATGAAGAGGCCATGGAAGAGCTTGATGCTTTTATCGATCAGGCCCTCCTTAACAATATGGCTCAGGTGGACATTATCCACGGTATCGGAACGGGTGTCATCCGTGAAGGGGTGATAAAATACCTCCGTCGGAACAAGCAGGTCAAGTCCTTCGGCTATGCTCCGCAAAATGCCGGCGGCAGCGGTGCAACGATTGTAGTCTTTAAGTAGGGAAGCATCGGGTACTCCGTAGCAAATATTTTCTTTTCCTCTGGGTTTGGTGTACAATATTATCAAAAGTAAGCTATTCAAAGGAGAAGATTTATGGTAGCAGCAGTTACAGATGCAACATTCGCTGAAGAGACAAAAGATGGACTGGTTCTGATTGATTTTTGGGCAACTTGGTGTGGTCCATGCCGCATGCAGGCGCCTATCTTGGAGCAGTTGGCAGGAGAAGTTCATGAGGACGAACTGAAAATCCTCAAAATGGATGTGGATGAAAATCCAAATACTGCCCGTGAATTTGGCATTATGTCTATTCCAACCCTTCTGTTCAAGAAAGACGGTCAAGTCGTTAAGCAAGTAGCTGGTGTTCATACGAAGGAGCAACTGAAGGCGATTATCGCGGAATTGAGTTAATATCATAGTCAAAAAATCGTTACATGTCGTAACGATTTTTTCATTTAGCCGATGACAGTAAAGGTCATACAATTTTGGGAAGAGCAAGTATACTATCATAGTGTGCAAAAAAATGAAAAATTGTTTGCTCAGGCATTTCCCTATTACTTATCATATGCTACTTATTGTGAAATATGCAAAATTTCAAATGTTGGTAGTTGTGTACCGGGTTTATTGGTATAAAAAGTAAAAATACATTTTTTCCATTTATCAGGATTGAAAATAACGACTTTGCCACTTTCGTTGTTTTGTATTTGCTCGTGAATGGTAAAGGATTTTAAACTTTCAGACGCTTCTATATCAATGATTTCCAATGTAGCATATTTACTTGAGTCAAAATGATCAGATATTTCGACTGATGAAGTTATTCCGATTTCAATATTTTGCCAGCCAAACGAATTTAAAATATGATCAAAGTAACCATCAAATATGAATTTTGTCATTCCGTTGGTATTTTTCCAAATATATAGCGGACAGTAACTGTTAAATAATTGGCCTTCAGATTTTTCAGAGATTAAATAAACTTTGAAAAACAAATCGTCGAATCCATCCATCAAATGACCTGTATTTCGGACACGTTGTCTAATGATATCCATATCATAATCTGCTGGTAATTTTATAGTATATTGCATTGCTTGCATTGCGGTACCTCTTTTCTAATTAACTATTCACAGTATAAATGATTTATATCATGTTGAATAATACTTAAAAATGATATAATTATCACAAAAAGTGATAAGGTGTTTTAAATGAATTTTAATGATATGAGCATTTTTGTGACGATCTATGAGACAAGATCAATAAACAAAAGTTCAAAGATATTACAATATGCACAATCTAATCTCAGCGCTAGATTGAAAGTGCTTGAAACTGAATTAGATACGAAATTATTTTACAGAAAATATAATGGTTTAGTTCCGACAAAAAGTGGAGACTTATTTTTATCAATTTTTGTAAGGAAACTTCTAACAATTTAGAGAAATTAAAAAAAGAAATGTGAAACCTCGAAAATATCCATCTTAATTTCAGAATTATTATTCAATCACGATATTAATAATTCGCAAACAATTGATTTGGATAAAAGCGAAATTAATATCCAAAAAACTTCGGATATACCCACCATTGCTCATCAGGAAGACTTTGATAAAATTTTTTGTTTTCAAAAAATTGAAAATTTGAAACATTATGATGAGACTATTGGACATATTGAGTCAGTTTATCTTTGTTCGAGCATCATAAAGGCTACTGAGGAAATGCCCATATTCGTTAATAAAGATAAAAATTGCCCTTTTAGAAAACAAAGCTTAATGAAGTTTGCTCATTTAAAATCAGTTGTAGAAATTGATTCTTTTGAGAACATTATCAGCTTAGTTGAAAACGGGAAAGGAATCGCACTATTGCCTAAATGGCTAAATAAGAGAGCGAATATCAAGCCATACGACCAAGACATCATTCTTATCCCATTTTATCAGTATGAAAAGCAGAATCAAATTAAGTAGACTATTTTAGAAGAAATATTAGTGCTAGAAAGAAAAAACATTTGACAAATATTATAAATATACTTATAATAAGTATACATATTATAAAGGAGTTATTGTAATGGAATTTAGTTTCAGTTTAAGCATGAAAGCAGCAAAAGAAGATGTATGGTCCTACTATGAAAATATTGAAAAGTGGTATGACTGGGAAGAAGATTTAAAAAATATTACATTAAATGGTGGATTTAAGACAGGATCTTGTGGGATAATGGAACTCGAAGGAATGCCCCCAATGGAATATCAGCTGACACTTGTCAAGCCCTTTGAGGAATTTTGGGATAAAACAGCGACCCCGTTTGGAGATATCCTTTTTGGTCATCAGATCATTGAGAACGATGATGGCACTGTAAATGTCAAGCACACCGTAGCTTTAGATAGCAAAGATCAGCAACATTTGGAATTTTTAAGCCAAGTTTTCTCAGATGTTCCTCAATCTATTTTTATTTTAAAAAATTGTTTGGAAAAATAAGAATTCTCTACTTTGCTAGAGAATTTTTTTATTTTTCTAAATTTGGTGTACAATATTATCAAAAGTAAGCTATTCAAAGGAGAAGATTTATGGTAGCAGCAGTTACAGATGCAACATTCGCTGAAGAGACAAAAGATGGACTGGTTCTGATTGATTTTTGGGCAACTTGGTGTGGTCTATGCCGCATGCAGGCGCCTATCTTGGAGCAGTTGGCAGAGGAAGTTCATGAAGATGAACTGAAAATCCTTAAAATGGATGTGGATGAAAATCCTAATACTGCCCGTGAATTCGGCATTATGTCCATTCCGACCCTTCTGTTCAAGAAAGACGGTCAAGTCGTTAAGCAAGTAGCTGGTGTTCATACGAAGGAGCAACTGAAGGCTATTTTGGCCGAGTTAAGCTAAGAAAGAAGCCTTAGGCTGCGATTCAGGTTGAAGACAAAGTTCTTAGAACACCAGTTTCTAAGGGCTTTTCTTTGTGTAAAGTTGCATAAAAGATGTAAGAAGAGTTGCGAGGTGTTTTCCATGTTTCACAAAGAAAAACCAGATTATAATCGTCTCTAATATAGTTTCTATACAATAAATGAATTGGTCCCAAAAGATTCCTTCCTTTGACAAGTAGAATCAAGGATTGATTTGGCTCTATATATGACTTGGTTGAAGATACCTGTGGCCCAGTTATAATGGGTCGTAAACCAAAGAAAATCTGAGAAGAGGTGAGACACAACCAAAAGGTATTAAAGCAGAAAATGACTGGCTAAGAATGGAGGATGCTGTTCTAAAAAAGTTTATAAAATTTCGCTTAAAGGAGGAAAAAAGAAAGAAGAAAAACGGAATTATCCAAGAATTGCTAATTGAGTTTTCTTTTGATATTCTTCTAAAGATTGTCGAAATTGCTTGCTCACCGAACTTGGAACAAGTAAAAACTATGTTGGAGGAAGCATTTACGGAGAAATACTAGGGGAATACCATTCTTTACAGAGACCAAGTTTGATAATATCAACATGTTTCTTATCATCAATTTTTAGAGAGTGAGGGGATTCAATAATTCATGTCATCCAAAGGTAACAGTCCAGACAACGGTATGAAAGAGTCCTTCTTGGGAATTCTTAAGTCTGAGATGTTTTATGGTTATGAGAAGACGTTTCAGTCACTTAATCAATTGGAACAAGCTATTGTGAACTACATTGATTATCACAATAACAAACGAGTTAAAGTCAAATTGAAAGGACTCAGCCCTGTGCAATGCAGAACTAAGTCCTTTACTTAAATTATTGTCTAACCTTTTGTTGGTACATTTTTCTTGTTATGAGAAAGTTTTCTATTGCCAGATATCCTGTATTTGCGAGATTTGAGCTTGGGCTTGTTTCTCAAAAACCTTGTATTTGTAAGTCAGATCTTGCGCCATCTCTTTGATATTGTCTCGCTGTTCTTGGATAATGGCGAGATTGTGCTGGATGTTAGCTAAATTATCTTGAATTTTATCCAAGATATCGGATGTTTCGACGACTTCTTGGCTGATTGTCTTCCGACTTTTGACCAAATGGTAGCTGACCCAGGCTGCGCCTGTGAACAGCATAAGATTTGAAAATTTCATAGTTCCTCCCTAGGCTCGAGCAATCTTTTCAGCCAATTGAGCTAAGGCTGGAAAATCTGGTTCGTGGGCTTCAAAGCTGATTTGTAGACCGTCTGTCTCTTCATAGCGAGGAGCTAGGTGGACATGGGTATGGAAGACGGTCTGACCGGCAATTTCTTCGTTGTTATTAAGGATGTTCATGCCCTTGGCGCCTGTTGCTTTCATGACCTTGCGGGCGATGTCTGGGACACGAGCGAAGAGCTGACTAGCACTGTCTGCATCCATTTCCAAAAGATTTCTGAAATGCTGCTTGGGAACGACCAAAGTATGGCCTGGAGTGACCTGAGAAATGTCTAGAAAGGCGACTACCTGGTCATCTTCATAAACTTTAGAAGATGGGATTTCCCCTGTGATAATCTTACAAAAAATACAATCAGCCATAAATGATACCTCTATTCGCTAGATTTTGTTATAATATAAGAACTATTATACCAGATTTGGAGAAAATATGTTAGAAATCAAAGAGCTTACGGGCGGCTATGTAAATATCCCGGTTTTAAAGGATGTCAGCTTTGAAGTGGGCAATGGCCAGCTAGTTGGTTTGATTGGTCTCAATGGTGCTGGTAAATCCACTACCATCAATGAAATTATCGGTTTATTGACACCTTACAAGGGAGAAATTCGGATTGATGGTTTGCAGCTGGGAGAAAATCCTAGCGCTTACCGTAAGAAGATTGGCTTTATCCCAGAGACACCGAGTCTTTATGAGGAGCTGACCCTGCGTGAGCATATTGAAACGGTTGCCATGGCTTACGATATCGAGCAGGAAGTCGCTTTTGAGCGCGTGGAGCGCCTCTTAACTATTTTCCGACTCAAGGATAAGTTGGACTGGTTTCCAGTGCATTTCTCTAAGGGGATGAAGCAGAAAGTCATGATTATCTGTGCTTTCGTGGTGGATCCTAGTCTTTTTATCGTGGATGAGCCTTTTTTGGGGCTGGATCCTGTAGCTATTGCAGACCTTATCCAGCTTTTGGATGAGGAAAAGAAAAAAGGTAAGTCTATCCTTATGAGCACCCATGTTCTGGATTCTGCTGAGAAGATGTGTGATAGCTTTGTGATTTTACATAAAGGGCAGGTGCGCGCTAAGGGCAAACTAGCTGAGTTGCGGCAGCAATTTCAGATGCCGGAAGCTAGTCTCAATGACATCTATCTTGCCTTGACGGAAGAGGCTGCGCTATGAAAGAAGTATTTGCTAAACGCAAGCAAGATTTCCGTCAGCGCTGTCTGAAGTATCTGCGCTATGTTCTCAATGATCACTTTGTCTTGTTTCTATTGATTTCTAGGTTTTCTAGCAGTTCAGTACAATCAATTGCTGCGGAATCTCCCTAGTCAGTCTTGGCCGATCGTAGCCGGATTAGTCTTATTCTCTGTGTTCATTCTTCCTTTTGGCAGTATTGCAACCTACCTGGAAAAGCCGGATATGCTCTTTTGGCTAGTGCAGGAGCAGGCAGTCATTGAGTTTGTCAAGGGACAAATCCAGCGTTCGTATATTCTCTTTGGCCTGCTGCAAACCTTGTTGCTGATCTTGCTAGCACCCCTGTTTTTGGCTCTAGGTTTGCCATTCTGGGTTTTTGGGCTGTACTGTCTCTTCATGTTACTTTTGAAATGGCTAGTTTTTCAATTCAAAGGGCGTCGCTTTTTCTTGTCTGATCGTCTCAATTGGCAATATGCAATCGCAGCTGAGGAAGGTCGTAAGCAGAAAGTTCTTCGTTTCTTTGCCCTCTTTACAAATGTAAAAGGCATTTCTAATAGTGTTAAAAGAAGAGCTTATTTGGACGGGCTGACGAGATTTTTGCCTAAGATTCATGCCAAGACTTGGCAAAATATGTTTCTGCGCTCTTATCTTCGCAATGGCGACTTATTCCCTCTGACCTTGCGTCTCCTACTTTTAGCCCTCTTGACGATTGTCTTCGTCAGCCAGTCTTGGATTGCTGCAGGTTTTGTCATCCTTTTCAACTATCTTTTGCTCTTTCAGTTGCTGGCCTTGTATGAAGCCTTTGATTATCAGTATCTAACCCAGCTTTTCCCGCTGGATAGCAAGTCTAAAATCAGAGGGGCGAAGCAGGTAATTACAGGGATTGGATACAGTATTTTACTGTTTGAAACGCTAGTAGCAGCGGTTTGTTTTCAGGATATAATAGCTGTGCTGGCAGTGCTTGGAGTGACAATCTTTTTGTATCTAGTCTATTTGCCATATAAACTAAAAAGATTGGTTGACTAAAGAATGAAAATTAGTAAAATAGTGAGGAAACTTTTTAAGGAGGGGAATCATGGTCTTGGTTGATAACGAGCTAGCCCTGACACCAATAGCTGGTAAGAGCGGAAAGGCCTATATGGGAACTTATCCAGACGGGGGGCGAGTTTTCGTCAAGATGAATACGACCCCGATTCTGGCAGGCTTAGCCAGAGAACAAATTGCTCCGCAACTTCTGTGGAGTCGACGCTTGCCAGATGGCAATGTCATGAGCGGACAAGAATGGCTTTCAGGTGCCATATTAACGCCTAATGATATGTCTAAAAAGCAAGTAATCAATATTTTAACGCGTTTGCATCGGTCGAAGCCTCTGATGACTCAGTTGGCCAAATTGGGTTATATTTTGGAAACGCCAATCGATCTAATCAATAGCTGGCTCAATCAAGCGCCAGTTGTTTTGAGGAACAATCAGTACCTGCAATCTATTATTCGGGATTTGCGGCAAACGGTACCTGCTTTTCGTGAGGACTATGCGACGATTGTCCACGGTGATGTACGCCATAGTAACTGGTTTCAGACGGACAGTGGCTTGATTTATTTGGTGGATTGGGATTCGGTTCGCTTGACGGACAGAATGTTGGATGTTGCTCATATATTGAGTCACTATATCCCAGATACCAATTGGCAGGAGTGGTTGACCTACTACGGTTATAAGTACAATGACAAGGTTATCAAAAACTGTATTGGTTTGGTCAATACTCTTATCTGATGCAGATTGCTAAATATTACGAAAACAATGATTTAGAAAATGTGAACCGGGAGATTTACGCCTTACGCAACTTCCGTTCTAAGTATGGAAAGGTAAGATGAGAGTAAGAAATCGTAAGGGAGCAACAGAGTTATTAGAGGCTAATCCCCACTATGTGGTTCTAAATCCGGTTGATGCCAAGGGAAAGTGGCGAGAAATTTTTGGAAACGACCATCCGATCCATGTTGAAGTTGGAAGCGGTAAAGGAGCTTTCATCACAGGGATGGCCAAGGCTAATCCAGACATCAATTACATCGGGATTGACATTCAGAAGTCTGTCCTTAGTTATGCCTTGGATAAGGTTTTGGAAGCTGATGTACCCAATATTAAGCTGCTCTGGGTGGATGGTTCAGAATTGACCAACTATTTTGGGGACGGAGAAATTGACCGACTTTATCTAAATTTCTCTGATCCATGGCCTAAGAAACGGCATGAAAAACGTCGCTTGACCTATAAGTCTTTCTTGGATACCTTCAGGCAAATTTTGCCAGAAAAAGGTGAAATCCACTTCAAGACGGACAACCGTGGCTTGTTTGAGTACAGCCTGGTCAGCTTTTCGCAGTATGGCATGGTTCTCAAAGGTGTTTGGCTAGATCTTCATGCCAGTGACTTTGAAGGCAATGTCCTAACTGAATATGAACAAAAATTCTCTAGCAAGGGTCAGGTTATTTACCGAGTCGAAGCAGAATTTCAATAAAAATAAAGAGAGTCCTAAACAGGTTTTCTATCTCAAGTGTCGGATTTTATGACTGACTTTTGTTGGATAGAGCCCTGCATGGGCTCTTTTATTTTGTTTTGATCATCAAATTATCAAGATCATTTTTTGTTATTTTCATTCTCTTAAAACGGCGTCGCTAAAGCTTTTGGCTATCCCTATAATATGATATTACACTTTTGTTACAGAAAAAAATTAGATGGTAAAATCCTTGATATAATAGGAAAAAAGCGGTATAATTATCAGTATGGTTTAATGTCTAAACTTTGACATTAGAACCACCAATCATATGTTATAAAATACTTTGCTGCTCAGGCGTTAAGGTGTTGAGTAATAGGTGGTTGAACTATATTTTAAAAAGGAGAGATGTTCATGGATAAAAATGCGAGACGCAGATTAAACCGTGCGAGTGCTGAGAAACGACTTCGATACTCAGTCCGTAAGTTTAATGTGGGCGTAGCTTCTGTAGCAGTCGCAGCTTTCATGTTCTTTGGGGGGAATGTCGTTTCAGCCGATACGTTAGCTAAGACGGATTCTTCAAGCACCTCTACGGAGAAAACGACCTCTGTGCCAGATTCAGGAGAAGATTCGGGAGCGAATGATTCTGACTCCGAGTCGGCCATAGAAAAGAATTCTACCGTAGCAACTGTCGCTGAAAGCAACGCAGTTTCAAGTGCAGCATCTACAGCATCTTCTACCTCTGCTGAAGACCTATCAAGCAAAGTGGAAGAAAAACTGTTAAATCAGAAGTTGCTTCAAAAAGTGAAGCAGCTTTAAAAGAGGCTACTTCACAAGTATCTAAAGCTTCAGTAGCGACTAGCCAATCAACTGCTGCAACTCAGTCTGAGGCTCGAGTTAGCCCAGCTACTTCAGCTACTGCAGAGTCAACTGCAGTTTCATCTGAAGCAGCTACAGAGTCAACTGCCGCTGTAGAACCTGCTAAGGTATCAGTTGAAAAGGCAGCTAGCCAAGCAGCTAGTTTGGCAACAGCTAGCCAAACAGCAAATGCAGTAGCCAAAAGTGAAGCTAATTCAACATTAGCAGCTGCTCAAAGCGAAGTAAATAAAGGTTACGCTGATTTCCGTAAATCAGGAGAAAGTGGCTTCCGTTCGTTTGACCCACAAACAGGGAAGACAACTGTAACAAAAGAAAACTTCCTTGACTACTTCAGATTGAATGGTTCAGCTACCTATAATTCATACGACGGTATCGTGACCCTTACTCCAGATGAAACCTCTAAGACAGGTAACTTCAGTCTGAAGAGTAAGATCAATATGAACCAAAGCTTCAAGCTGACTGGTGGAGTTAACCTTGGTGATAAGACTCAGGAACGCTATGGTGCCGATGGTATTGGTTTTGCCTTCCATACAGGGAATACAACAGACCTAGGTGCCGATGGTGGTAACCTTGGTATTGGTGGTTTGCGTAACGCGAATGGTTTCAAGCTGGATACTTTCTGGAACGTCCACACACCACCGAAAGGGAACCGTTTTGATACTAGCAATACGGACTCATTCCAATATGGTTGGGCGGAAGACCCTCGTCTGGGACAATTCGGTGCTTGGGTAAATACCACTCATAAAAAAGTTCGTGGTGGTGGTATCTTCACTGGTGGTGAGTATGACCGCTGGTGGGCTGAGACAGATGCTGGTAGTGCTCAACGTCTAGACTCAAGTGACCTAGATGGTCGTTTCCACAGATTTGCTATCCAGTATGACGGTGTAACCAAGGAATTAACTGTCTCTTACGAAAGTAATCTTGGTATCAAGCAATGGAAGAAGAAAGTTTCTACTCCAGAAGAACTGATGTCCATGGTGGTTACGGCGACAACTGGTAACTACAAGAACTTGCAACAGTTCCAAATCAAGCGTTTTGATTTCTACCAAAGTGCCTCTGTTGACGTACGTTATGAAGATGAGCAAGGTCGAGAAATCGCTGAAGGCTCAGTAACCTATCCACAAGGTGCCTTTAAAAGTAAGCCTTATACTACTGAACAGAAGAAGATCCCTGGCTATGGTTTCATTGGAATGAAGAGAGGTAGCTTGCCACCTTCAGGAACTCTGGCTGACTGGGGAACAAACGGTACTGTAACCTACGTTTATCGTAGAGGTGCAACTGATACGAAGACAGAAAAGAAGACAGTCACTCGTACTATTTATTATAAATATAAACCAGGTGTGACAGGACCGACACTTCCGCCAGCTTACACTCAAACAGCTGAGTTCACTCGTACTGTGACAGGTGGTAGACCAGGTCCATGGAGCCCTTCATCTAAGAATTTGCGCCTGTAGATTCTCTAAATGTACCAGGATATACACCAGATGTAGCGACAGTTCCAGGGCTTACAGTAAATCCAGGTTCTACCCCAAGTGATGTAACAGTATACTACGACAAGATTGCGCCAAGAGTAACAACTGAAACAAAAGACGTCACTCGTACAGTAGTTTACGAATACGAAGATGGTGTGACTTCAGGTCGTCCAGCTCTTCCACGTGAAGTACAACAAAATGTACAATTTACTCGTCAAGTGTCAGAAGACCCAGCGACTGGTAAAAAGACATACGGCAATTGGACACCAAGTCGTCAAACAGTAGATGCGGTTGATACACCAGCAATTAAAGGTTTTACACCAAATAAAACTCGTGTAAATTCAGCCTCTGTTTCGCCAACAGACCCAAGCTGGCGTGAAATCGTTTCATACCGTAAGAATAATCCGAAAGTAACAACTGAAACTAAGGATGTTACTCGTACAGTCGCTTACGAATATGAAGACGGTGTGACTAGAAATCGTCCAGCTCTTCCGCAACCAGTTGAACAAACAGTTCAATTTACTCGTCAAGTGTCAGAAGATCCAGTAACTGGTAAGAAGACATACGGCAACTGGACACCTAGCCGTCAAATGTTGCTGCGGTTGATAGCCCAGAAATAGCAGGATTTACACCAAATAAACCACGTGTAAATTCAGCTTCTGTTGCTCCAACAGATCCAAGTTGGCGTGAAATTGTAAGCTATTCAGCTGCAGATCAAAAGGGAAGCATCGTTTACCGTACAGATGGTAAAAATGGTGTTCCAGCTAAGACCCTTCACACAGACAACGTAACTGGTAAGTCAGATACACCTGTAAACTATACAACAACTGCGAAAATCAACGAATTTAAACAGTTGGGTTATGATCTTGTTAGCGACGGCTTTACTAAAGCTGGCGGTCAAAGATTTGACAGTAATAACAATGTAGATCAAACATGGGAAGTTGTTCTTACTCCACGTATTGAGACAAAACAAGAAACGAAAGATGTTACTCGTAACGTTCGTTACCAATACAAGGATGGAGTGACCACAGGTCGTCCAGCACTTCCTCGCCCAGTTACTCAAACAACAACATTTACTCGCCCAGTTTCTGTGAACAAGGTGACAGGTGTTGAAACTCCTGGTCAATGGAACAAGCCAAGTGAAGAACTTCCAAAAGTTGATTCTCCAGCAGTTACTGGTTTCACTCCAGACAAACCAAGCGTTCCAGCTGCAACTGTTACTCCTACATCTCCTAACGAAGATGAAGTAGTAAGCTACAGCCAAGATGATCAACGCGGTATCATTGAGTATGTAACAGATGGACAAAACGGTGTTCCAGCTAAGACTCTTTATACAGACGGTGTTACAGGTAAATCAGGTGAAGATGTTGTTTATTCAACTGCTAGCCGTATCGCTCAACTTCAACAAGCAGGTTACAAACTTGTAAGTGATGGCTTCACTCAACCAAGTGGTCAGAAGTTTGATAACGATAAGACAAAAGACCAAGTTTGGAAAGTTGTCGTAACCCCACGCTTGGATGACAATACGAATCCAGCTGATTTGAACAGCAAGGTTACACGTACG